>NZ_JBIVQA010000003.1:505189-505475 GCF_044754985.1 Sphingomonas sp. NPDC092440
CGTCCTTTACGCGGTATTCGCGGTCATAGCCTTTGGCGATCAATGACTGGACTGCTTCTAGAACGTCGGTCACCTGGGAGGTCATGGAAGCACCTTCATCTTGAACTGGATTGGACACGCTCGCGCACAAAGCGCGCTGTGACTCGTCAGCGGACGGAGAAGCTCGCGAAGTGCGTTACTCATAGCCACTTGGCCTTCTTGAAGCGCATGAACAGGAGAAGGCAGAACACCGCTATCACTCCGAGCACGACGAAGTAGCCATATGGCGTGTCCAGTTCCGGCATGT